>NZ_CP045310.1 GCF_009671205.1 Micromonospora terminaliae
GCCGACTACATCCGGGGAGTGATGCGCGGTGGCCCGCACACCCTCAGCGACGAGCAGGTGGAGCAGCGGGTCAAGCTGCGCCTCGACCGCCAGCAACGGCTCACGGGTGACGATCCGCCGATCCTCGACGCCATCATCGACGAGGGGGCGTTACTGCGCCCGGTCGGGGACCGGACCGTGATGGGGGGTCAGCTCCAGCACCTGCTCAAGATGGCCGAACTGCCGAACATCACCGTGCAGGTGATCCCCCTCTCCGCCGGATACCACCGGGGGACCCGGGGGTCGCTGCACATCCTGGAGTTCGCCGACCCGGAGGACCCGATCATCGCCTCGGTGGAGACGGTCGCCGGGCAGATGGTGCTGGACCGGCCGGGCGACCTGCGCACCTGCACGAAGATCATGGAGCACCTGCGGACCGTGGCGCTGAGCCCGGCGGCCAGCCGGGACGAGCTGCTCCGCCTGCTGAACGAGAGGTAGGAAGCATGAACGGCACGAACAGCCACCGACGGCCGGTGACCGGCTGGCGCAAGAGCAGCCACAGCGGCGATGAGGGCGCGTGCGTCGAGATGGCGCCGCTGCCGGAGGCGGTCGCGGTCCGCGACTCCAAGGACCCGGCCGGCCCGGTGCTGGTGTTCCGCCCGGCCGCCTGGGCCGCCTTCACCGACGCCCCGCCGCGCCCCTGATCCGGCAGCCCTGATCCGCCGCCCCTGACTCGCCGGCCCTGACCCGCCGGCCCTGGTCCGCCGGGCGGCGACGCCGCGGCTCAGCCGGCGACCAGCGGGCCGGCGGCGGCCCCGCCGCGGACCGCCTCCAGCGCCGCGATGGCCACCCCGCGCGCCCCGGCCATGTCCCGGTCGGGCACCAGCGCGAAGGTCGCCACCGCGCGCTGCTCGGCGCGGAGCACGGTGTGCTCCCGCACGGTGGCCAGGAACCAGTCGCGGAACTCCGGCGCCGCCTCCACCACCCCGCCGCCCACGAAGTACGCGTGCGGGTCGGTGAAGTTGGCCGCGATGGTGAACAGCCGACCCAGCGCCATGGCCTGCTGGGTGAAGAGCTCGCGCGCCAGCGGGTCGCCCCGCTCGCCGTAGCCGCGGACGAGCTTCGCCGCCCGGGCCGGTTCCTCGGCGGCCAGCGGGTGCCCCGGGAACCGGCCCAGCCAGTACGGCAGCAGGTTGTTCGCGATGGCGGTGAGCGAGGCGACGCTCTCCACGTCGCCGGCGAAGCCGCAGGCGCACACGGGCACCGGCTGGCCCGGCCCGAGCAGCCCGTCGAGCGGGATGTGCACGTGCCCGAACTCGCCGGCCATGCCGGCCGCACCGCCGACCACCCGGCCGCTCTCGACCACGCCGCCACCGAGCCCGGTGCCCACGATCGCGGCGACCGAGGACCGGGCCATCGCGTCGGCGCCGAAATGCGTGTGGTGGGCGTAGAGGGCCGCCGCGTTGCCGTCGTTGGCGTAGACCACGGGCAGGCCGAGCCGGTGCTCCAGCGCGCTGCGCACGTCGTAGCCGCGCCAGGCGGGCTGGGAGAAGTTGGTCGAGCCGCGCGAGGAGATCACCCCGGTGGCGCTGGCCGGGCCGGGGGTGTCCAGCCCGACCGCGCGGACCAGCTCGCGGGGCACCCCGGTGAGCGCCAGCACCCCGTCCAGGGCCCGGGCGAGAGCCTCGATCGCCGCCTCCGGACCGGCCTGGACCTCGCTCGGGATCTCGACCAGCCCGTCCACCAGGAACCGGCCGTCGACCGTCAGCACGGTGGCGTTGTTGCTCGTGCCGCCGTTGTCCAGACCCACCACCACCGGCACACCCGCACTGCCCACCGCCACCGCCTCCCGCCGAGCCTGACCTGAGGCTAGTTGCCGCCGCGGGGTCCCGCCACGGTCGCGCGGCCCGCCCGGGTGGGCGGGGCCGGGCGCCTCACCCGGGGCGGCGGGCCGTGACGGCGGTGGCCTCCAGGTCGTCGTCGTGCACCACGGACGGGTCCAGGCCGGCGTCGGTGAGGATGGCGCAGAGCGCCGTGGCCTGGCCGGCGCTCACCTCCACCGCGAGGTGCCCACCGGGGGCCAGCCACTCGGCCGCGCCGGCGGCCACCCGGCGCAGCACGGCCAGCCCGTCCGCGCCGCCGTCCAGCGCCACCGGGGCCTCGTGCAGCCGCGCCTCCGGCGGCAGCATGGCCACCGCGTCGCTCGGCACGTACGGGGCGTTCGCCACCACCAGGTCCAGCCGCCCCCGCCACCGGGCCGGCAGCGGCGCGAACAGGTCGCCCTGGTAGACCGGCACGCCCAGCGGGGTCAGGTTGCGCCGGGCGCAGGCCACCGCGGCCGGGTCGACGTCGGCGGCGGCCAGCCAGCGGGGCGCCAGCCGGCCGTGCAGCACCAGCGCGGCGGCGCCCGAACCGCAGCAGAGGTCGAGCACGGCGGGCGACGGGCCGGCCACCGCCGCGGCGGCGGTGACCAGCAGGGCGGTCCGCCCGCGGGGCACGAACACCCCGGGGTCGACGGCGACCCGCAGGCCGCAGAACTCGGCCCAGCCGAGCAGGTGCTCGAGCGGCAGGCCGGCGACCCGGCGGTCGACCAGGTCGGTCAGCGCCTCGGCCGAGTCGGCGGCGGCGATGAGCAGCTCCGCCTCGTCCTCGGCGAAGACGCAGCCGGCGGCGCGCAACCGCCGGACGAGGGCGGGACGGTCCGGGGAGAACAGGGTGGCTGGCATGGCAGGCCTTTCGGAACGCTCGTCGGCGCTCCCGGCGTCGCCTAACCCTGGGGCGACGCGGACTCGGAGGGAGCGCCGGTCCTCTGCTGGTGGATCGGTCTCACCTCCTCCGGTCGGGGCCCACGCGGGCCGCTGCTGCCCCGTCAGCGTAGCGGAGCGGCCGGGCCGGCGTCAGGCCGCGTCGAGCGCGGCGGTCACGTCGGCGACCAGGTCGGCGGCGTCCTCGATGCCACAGGAGAGCCGGACGAAGCCGGGCGCCGTGTCGTCCCCCCACTGGGCCCGGCGGTCGGCGGTGGTGTGCAGCCCGCCGAACGAGGTGGCGGCGGACACCAGCCGGGACGCGTCGAGGAACCGGGCGACCCGGTCGGCGTCACCCAGGTCGAAGGAGAGCACGCCCGGCATCCGTCGCATCTGGACCGACGCCACCGCGTACGCCGGGTCGGTCGCCAGCCCCGGCCAGCGCAGGCCGGTGACATCGTCGCGGCCGGCGAGCAGCCGGGCCAGCGCCTCGGCGTTGGCGGTCTGCCGGCCCAGCCGCAGGTCCACGGTCGCCAGCGAGCGGTGGGCCAGCCAGCAGTCGAACGGCCCGGGCACCCCGCCGGTCGTGGTCCGCCAGGCGGTCACCGCGTCGAGCAGCTCGGCCGAGCGGGTCGCCACGTAACCGAGCAGCAGGTCCGAATGGCCGGTGAGGGCCTTGGTGCCGGAGGCGACCACCACGTCGGCGCCGAGCTCCAGCGGGCGCTGCCCGAGCGGGGTGGCGGTGGTGTTGTCGACGGCCACCAGCGCTCCGGCGCCGTGCGCCGCGACAGCCAGCGCCGGCACGTCGGCCACGTCCAGGCCGGGGTTCGCCGGTGTCTCCAGCAGCACCAGCCGGACGCCCTCGAACGACGGGTACGGGCCGGCCGTCGGCACGAAACCGACGCGTACCCCGATGCCCTCCAGGGTGGCGGTGGCGAAGGCGCGCACCGGGAAGTAGCCGTCGGCGGGGAGCAGCACGGTGTCGCCGGGGCGCAGCAGGGCCAGCAGCAGCCCCGTGATGGCCGCCTGGCCGCTGGCGAAGACCCGGCAGTCGCCGCCCTCCAGCTCGCCGACGGCCGCCTCCAGCAGCCGCCGGGTGGGGTTGTCCGGCCGCCCGTACCCGTTGGGGGTCGCCTCCGGCCCCCGCCACGGGTCCAGGTGGTACGGCGCCGCGAAGACCGGCCCGGGCAGGAAGGGCTGGCCCGGTTCCGGCGCGGGCAGCCCGGCGTGCACGCTGCGCGTGCCGTCACCCCACTCGTCGGTCATCGCCGCCTCACTCGTACGACTCGGGCTTCGCGGTGCGGCTCATGAGGGCGTCCACGGCGAGCCGCGGGTCCATCCCCTCGTGGCAGATCCGCTCGATCTGCTCGGTGATCGGCATCTCGACGCCGTGCGCCCGGGCCAGGTCCCGGATGGCGAGGCAGCTCTTCACGCCCTCGGCGGTCTGCCGGGTGGCCGCCTGCGCCTGCTCCAGCGTCTCCCCCCGGCCCAGGTGCTCGCCGAA
The DNA here is from genome assembly GCF_009671205.1 of Micromonospora terminaliae. Lineage (NCBI taxonomy): Bacteria > Bacillati > Actinomycetota > Actinomycetes > Micromonosporales > Micromonosporaceae > Micromonospora > Micromonospora terminaliae. The sequence goes on from NZ_CP045310.1 coordinate 4,228, forward strand.
GGTGCGGTTGCGGGCCAGCGGCGACGTGCAGGAGGCCACGAGGTCGCCCATGCCGGCCAGCCCGGCGAAGGTGATCGGATCGGCGCCCAGGGCCACGCCAAGCCGGGCGGTCTCGGCCAGGCCGCGGGTCATGAGCATGGCGCGGGTGTTGTCGCCGAAGCCCATGGCGGTCGCGATGCCGTACGACAGGGCGATCACGTTCTTCACGGCTCCGCCCAGCTCGCAGCCGATCACGTCGTCGTTGGTGTACGGCCGGAAGTACGGCGTGCGGATCGACGACTGCACCAGGGCGGTCCGGCGGCTGTCGGTGCCGGCGACCACGGTCGCGGCCGGCTGCTCGGCGGCGATCTCCGGGGCCAGGTTGGGGCCGGAGACGACGACCACCCGGTCGGCCGGCACCCCGGCGGTCTCCATGATCACCTGGCTCATCCGCTTGGTGGTGCCCAGCTCGATGCCCTTCATGAGTGAGACGAGCGTGGCGTCCGGGTCCAGGTACGGGGTCCACTCGGCGAGGTTGCCGCGCAGCGTCTGCGACGGCACGGAGAGCACCACCACCTCGGCGCCGGCGATGGCCTCCTCGGCGTCACCGGTCGCGGTGACCCGGTCGGGCAGCCGCACGTCCGGCAGGTAGTCCGGATTGTGGCGCCCGGTCCGGATCGCCTCGGCCACCGAGGCGCGCCGGGCCAGGATGGTCACCTCCCGGCCGGCGTCGGCAAGGATCTTGGCGAAGGCGGTGCCCCACGAGCCCGCTCCCAACACCGCGACATGCCCGCTCACTGCGCCACCTTCGTTCGCGACTGCGGGGCTCGCAACACCGGCTCACTCCTCGCGCTCACTCGGTCACCTCGGGCGTACGCGTCCGGGCCGGCCGCTCCCACAGCGGCGGCGGTGTGCCACCGCGGATCTCCGCCACCAGGTCCCGGATCCGCAGCATGATCGTGTCGGTCATCTCCTCCAGGATCGCCCGGGTCGGCGTGGCGCCCGCCCACCGGCTCAGGTCGACCGGCGGCCCGGCGACCACCGTCACCGGGGTACGCGGGCGCAGCCCGACGCGGGCGGTCCGCGGGTCGAACATCTTCTCCGGGCCGACCATGGCGACCGGGATCACCGGGGCGCCGGTGGCCAGCGCCAGCCGGGCCGCGCCGGTCTTGCCCTTCATGGGCCACAGGTCCGGCTCGCGGGTGGTGGTCCCCTCCGGGTAGATCACCACCGCGCCACCCTCGTGCACGGCGGCCACCAGCTTGTCCAGCGACCGGGCCGCCTCGACGCTGCCGCGCTCCACCGGGATCTGCTTGCAGCGGTGCAGGATCCAGCCGATCACCGGCACCCGGAACACGCTGGCCTTGCCGAGGAACTGCGGCCAGCGCCCGGCGTCGTGGATGAAGTGCGCGGACACCAGCGGGTCCGCGTGCGAGATGTGGTTCGGCACGATGATGATCCCGCCCTCGCGGGGCAGGTGCTCCATCCCCCGCCAGGTGCGGCGGGTCCAGACGGTCAACACCGGCTTCACCAGCACCACGGCGAACCGTGGCCAGAATCCCAGCCTCCGCGGTGCCACCCTGCCTCCTCGTTCCGCCCCACGCGCGCGCACGCCCCGGGACGAAATCATGCCTGCTCGCTCCCGGTCCGGCCAGTGAGGGTACCGCCGGGCGGCTGGCAGGATTGTCACGTGCCTGAGCCGACCTGGACCGTGGTGGTGCCGGTGAAGCGCCTCGGGGTGGCGAAGAGCCGCCTGCGCGGGGCGCTGCCCGGCGTACCCCATGAGGAGCTGGCGCTGGCCCTCGCGGCCGACACGGTCCGCGCGGTGCGGGCCTGCCCGGCGGTGGCCCGGGTGCTCGTGGTGACCGACGATCCCCGGGTCGCGGCGGAGGCGACCGCGGCCGGCGCGGCGGTCGCGCCGGACCCGGCGGCCGGCCTGAACGCGGCCTTCCGGCACGGCGCGGCGGTGGCCGGCGCGGGCGCCGCCGTGGCCGGCCTGACCGCCGACCTGCCCGCGCTGCGCCCGGCCGACCTGGCCGCGGCGCTCCGGGCCGTTCCTGCCGACGGGGTACGCGGATTCGTGGCCGACGCCCCGGGCAGCGGCACCGTGCTGCTCGCCGCGCCACCCGGGGTGCCCCTGGCGCCCCGGTTCGGGCCCGGCTCGGCGGCGGCGCACGCGGCGAGCGGGGCGCTGCCGCTGCCCGGCGGCTGGCCCACGCTCGCCCGTGGCCGCCGCGAGCCGGCCGAACCGGGCGCCAGGGCCGGGTGGCGCGGCGCGGTGCCGCTGCCCCGGGGCGTCGGCCACGAATCCGCGTACCCCCGTCGGCAGGAACGCGCCCGGAGCGCCGCGGCCAGGTGCGGCCGGGCGCAGCGCGGGCAGGTCGGCGGTCAGGCCGGCCACGGCGGCGCCCGCGCCGCCACCGCCGCGCCGTGCCGGAAGGCCGCGTTCAGGCCGGCCGCCGGGTCCGGCGCGACCGCCGCGCCGGCCGCGGTCGCCTCCGCCGCGACCCGGGGATCGTCGGTCACCACGAGCACCCGGGCCACCGCCGGGCAGGCCCGCACCGCGCGGACCGTGTCGGCCGCGAGGGCCAGCGCCAGCTCCTCATGGGGTACGCCGGGCAGCGCCCCGCGCAGGCGGCTCTTCGCCACCCCGAGGCGCTTCACCGGCACCACCACGGTCCAGGTCGGCTCAGGCACGTGACAATCCTGCCAGCCGCCCGGCGGTACCTCACTGGCCGGACCGGGAGCGAGCGAGCAGGCATGATTTCGTCCCGGGGCGTGCGCGCGCGTGGGGCGGAACGAGGAGGCAGGGTGGCACCGCGGAGGCTGGGATTCTGGCCACGGTTCGCCGTGGTGCTGGTGAAGCCGGTGTTGACCGTCTGGACCCGCCGCACCTGGCGGGGGATGGAGCACCTGCCCCGCGAGGGCGGGATCATCATCGTGCCGAACCACATCTCGCACGCGGACCCGCTGGTGTCCGCGCACTTCATCCACGACGCCGGGCGCTGGCCGCAGTTCCTCGGCAAGGCCAGCGTGTTCCGGGTGCCGGTGATCGGCTGGATCCTGCACCGCTGCAAGCAGATCCCGGTGGAGCGCGGCAGCGTCGAGGCGGCCCGGTCGCTGGACAAGCTGGTGGCCGCCGTGCACGAGGGTGGCGCGGTGGTGATCTACCCGGAGGGGACCACCACCCGCGAGCCGGACCTGTGGCCCATGAAGGGCAAGACCGGCGCGGCCCGGCTGGCGCTGGCCACCGGCGCCCCGGTGATCCCGGTCGCCATGGTCGGCCCGGAGAAGATGTTCGACCCGCGGACCGCCCGCGTCGGGCTGCGCCCGCGTACCCCGGTGACGGTGGTCGCCGGGCCGCCGGTCGACCTGAGCCGGTGGGCGGGCGCCACGCCGACCCGGGCGATCCTGGAGGAGATGACCGACACGATCATGCTGCGGATCCGGGACCTGGTGGCGGAGATCCGCGGTGGCACACCGCCGCCGCTGTGGGAGCGGCCGGCCCGGACGCGTACGCCCGAGGTGACCGAGTGAGCGCGAGGAGTGAGCCGGTGTTGCGAGCCCCGCAGTCGCGAACGAAGGTGGCGCAGTGAGCGGGCATGTCGCGGTGTTGGGAGCGGGCTCGTGGGGCACCGCCTTCGCCAAGATCCTTGCCGACGCCGGCCGGGAGGTGACCATCCTGGCCCGGCGCGCCTCGGTGGCCGAGGCGATCCGGACCGGGCGCCACAATCCGGACTACCTGCCGGACGTGCGGCTGCCCGACCGGGTCACCGCGACCGGTGACGCCGAGGAGGCCATCGCCGGCGCCGAGGTGGTGGTGCTCTCCGTGCCGTCGCAGACGCTGCGCGGCAACCTCGCCGAGTGGACCCCGTACCTGGACCCGGACGCCACGCTCGTCTCACTCATGAAGGGCATCGAGCTGGGCACCACCAAGCGGATGAGCCAGGTGATCATGGAGACCGCCGGGGTGCCGGCCGACCGGGTGGTCGTCGTCTCCGGCCCCAACCTGGCCCCGGAGATCGCCGCCGAGCAGCCGGCCGCGACCGTGGTCGCCGGCACCGACAGCCGCCGGACCGCCCTGGTGCAGTCGTCGATCCGCACGCCGTACTTCCGGCCGTACACCAACGACGACGTGATCGGCTGCGAGCTGGGCGGAGCCGTGAAGAACGTGATCGCCCTGTCGTACGGCATCGCGACCGCCATGGGCTTCGGCGACAACACCCGCGCCATGCTCATGACCCGCGGCCTGGCCGAGACCGCCCGGCTTGGCGTGGCCCTGGGCGCCGATCCGATCACCTTCGCCGGGCTGGCCGGCATGGGCGACCTCGTGGCCTCCTGCACGTCGCCGCTGGCCCGCAACCGCACCTTCGGCGAGCACCTGGGCCGGGGGGGGGAGACGCTGGAGCAGGCGCAGGCGGCCACCCGGCAGACCGCCGAGGGCGTGAAGAGCTGCCTCGCCATCCGGGACCTGGCCCGGGCGCACGGCGTCGAGATGCCGATCACCGAGCAGATCGAGCGGATCTGCCACGAGGGGATGGACCCGCGGCTCGCCGTGGACGCCCTCATGAGCCGCACCGCGAAGCCCGAGTCGTACGAGTGAGGCGGCGATGACCGACGAGTGGGGTGACGGCACGCGCAGCGTGCACGCCGGGCTGCCCGCGCCGGAACCGGGCCAGCCCTTCCTGCCCGGGCCGGTCTTCGCGGCGCCGTACCACCTGGACCCGTGGCGGGGGCCGGAGGCGACCCCCAACGGGTACGGGCGGCCGGACAACCCCACCCGGCGGCTGCTGGAGGCGGCCGTCGGCGAGCTGGAGGGCGGCGACTGCCGGGTCTTCGCCAGCGGCCAGGCGGCCATCACGGGGCTGCTGCTGGCCCTGCTGCGCCCCGGCGACACCGTGCTGCTCCCCGCCGACGGCTACTTCCCGGTGCGCGCCTTCGCCACCGCCACCCTGGAGGGCATCGGGGTACGCGTCGGTTTCGTGCCGACGGCCGGCCCGTACCCGTCGTTCGAGGGCGTCCGGCTGGTGCTGCTGGAGACACCGGCGAACCCCGGCCTGGACGTGGCCGACGTGCCGGCGCTGGCTGTCGCGGCGCACGGCGCCGGAGCGCTGGTGGCCGTCGACAACACCACCGCCACCCCGCTCGGGCAGCGCCCGCTGGAGCTCGGCGCCGACGTGGTGGTCGCCTCCGGCACCAAGGCCCTCACCGGCCATTCGGACCTGCTGCTCGGTTACGTGGCGACCCGCTCGGCCGAGCTGCTCGACGCGGTGACCGCCTGGCGGACCACGACCGGCGGGGTGCCCGGGCCGTTCGACTGCTGGCTGGCCCACCGCTCGCTGGCGACCGTGGACCTGCGGCTGGGCCGGCAGACCGCCAACGCCGAGGCGCTGGCCCGGCTGCTCGCCGGCCGCGACGATGTCACCGGCCTGCGCTGGCCGGGGCTGGCGACCGACCCGGCGTACGCGGTGGCGTCGGTCCAGATGCGACGGATGCCGGGCGTGCTCTCCTTCGACCTGGGTGACGCCGACCGGGTCGCCCGGTTCCTCGACGCGTCCCGGCTGGTGTCCGCCGCCACCTCGTTCGGCGGGCTGCACACCACCGCCGACCGCCGGGCCCAGTGGGGGGACGACACGGCGCCCGGCTTCGTCCGGCTCTCCTGTGGCATCGAGGACGCCGCCGACCTGGTCGCCGACGTGACCGCCGCGCTCGACGCGGCCTGACGCCGGCCCGGCCGCTCCGCTACGCTGACGGGGCAGCAGCGGCCCGCGTGGGCCCCGACCGGAGGAGGTGAGACCGATCCACCAGCAGAGGACCGGCGCTCCCTCCGAGTCCGCGTCGCCCCAGGGTTAGGCGACGCCGGGAGCGCCGACGAGCGTTCCGAAAGGCCTGCCATGCCAGCCACCCTGTTCTCCCCGGACCGTCCCGCCCTCGTCCGGCGGTTGCGCGCCGCCGGCTGCGTCTTCGCCGAGGACGAGGCGGAGCTGCTCATCGCCGCCGCCGACTCGGCCGAGGCGCTGACCGACCTGGTCGACCGCCGGGTCGCCGGCCTGCCGCTCGAGCACCTGCTCGGCTGGGCCGAGTTCTGCGGCCTGCGGGTCGCCGTCGACCCCGGGGTGTTCGTGCCCCGCGGGCGGACCGCCCTGCTGGTCACCGCCGCCGCGGCGGTGGCCGGCCCGTCGCCCGCCGTGCTCGACCTCTGCTGCGGTTCGGGCGCCGCCGCGCTGGTGCTGCACGGCCGGCTGGCGCCCCGCTGGCTGGCCGCCGCCGACGTCGACCCGGCCGCGGTGGCCTGCGCCCGGCGCAACCTGACCCCGCTGGGCGTGCCGGTCTACCAGGGCGACCTGTTCGCGCCGCTGCCGGCCCGGTGGCGGGGGCGGCTGGACCTGGTGGTGGCGAACGCCCCGTACGTGCCGAGCGACGCGGTGGCCATGCTGCCGCCGGAGGCGCGGCTGCACGAGGCCCCGGTGGCGCTGGACGGCGGCGCGGACGGGCTGGCCGTGCTGCGCCGGGTGGCCGCCGGCGCGGCCGAGTGGCTGGCCCCCGGTGGGCACCTCGCGGTGGAGGTGAGCGCCGGCCAGGCCACGGCGCTCTGCGCCATCCTCACCGACGCCGGCCTGGACCCGTCCGTGGTGCACGACGACGACCTGGAGGCCACCGCCGTCACGGCCCGCCGCCCCGGGTGAGGCGCCCGGCCCCGCCCACCCGGGCGGGCCGCGCGACCGTGGCGGGACCCCGCGGCGGCAACTAGCCTCAGGTCAGGCTCGGCGGGAGGCGGTGGCGGTGGGCAGTGCGGGTGTGCCGGTGGTGGTGGGTCTGGACAACGGCGGCACGAGCAACAACGCCACCGTGCTGACGGTCGACGGCCGGTTCCTGGTGGACGGGCTGGTCGAGATCCCGAGCGAGGTCCAGGCCGGTCCGGAGGCGGCGATCGAGGCTCTCGCCCGGGCCCTGGACGGGGTGCTGGCGCTCACCGGGGTGCCCCGCGAGCTGGTCCGCGCGGTCGGGCTGGACACCCCCGGCCCGGCCAGCGCCACCGGGGTGATCTCCTCGCGCGGCTCGACCAACTTCTCCCAGCCCGCCTGGCGCGGCTACGACGTGCGCAGCGCGCTGGAGCACCGGCTCGGCCTGCCCGTGGTCTACGCCAACGACGGCAACGCGGCGGCCCTCTACGCCCACCACACGCATTTCGGCGCCGACGCGATGGCCCGGTCCTCGGTCGCCGCGATCGTGGGCACCGGGCTCGGTGGCGGCGTGGTCGAGAGCGGCCGGGTGGTCGGCGGTGCGGCCGGCATGGCCGGCGAGTTCGGGCACGTGCACATCCCGCTCGACGGGCTGCTCGGGCCGGGCCAGCCGGTGCCCGTGTGCGCCTGCGGCTTCGCCGGCGACGTGGAGAGCGTCGCCTCGCTCACCGCCATCGCGAACAACCTGCTGCCGTACTGGCTGGGCCGGTTCCCGGGGCACCCGCTGGCCGCCGAGGAACCGGCCCGGGCGGCGAAGCTCGTCCGCGGCTACGGCGAGCGGGGCGACCCGCTGGCGCGCGAGCTCTTCACCCAGCAGGCCATGGCGCTGGGTCGGCTGTTCACCATCGCGGCCAACTTCACCGACCCGCACGCGTACTTCGTGGGCGGCGGGGTGGTGGAGGCGGCGCCGGAGTTCCGCGACTGGTTCCTGGCCACCGTGCGGGAGCACACCGTGCTCCGCGCCGAGCAGCGCGCGGTGGCGACCTTCGCGCTGGTGCCCGACCGGGACATGGCCGGGGCGCGCGGGGTGGCCATCGCGGCGCTGGAGGCGGTCCGCGGCGGGGCCGCCGCCGGCCCGCTGGTCGCCGGCTGAGCCGCGGCGTCGCCGCCCGGCGGACCAGGGCCGGCGGGTCAGGGCCGGCGAGTCAGGGGCGGCGGATCAGGGCTGCCGGATCAGGGGCGCGGCGGGGCGTCGGTGAAGGCGGCCCAGGCGGCCGGGCGGAACACCAGCACCGGGCCGGCCGGGTCCTTGGAGTCGCGGACCGCGACCGCCTCCGGCAGCGGCGCCATCTCGACGCACGCGCCCTCATCGCCGCTGTGGCTGCTCTTGCGCCAGCCGGTCACCGGCCGTCGGTGGCTGTTCGTGCCGTTCATGCTTCCTACCTCTCGTTCAGCAGGCGGAGCAGCTCGTCCCGGCTGGCCGCCGGGCTCAGCGCCACGGTCCGCAGGTGCTCCATGATCTTCGTGCAGGTGCGCAGGTCGCCCGGCCGGTCCAGCACCATCTGCCCGGCGACCGTCTCCACCGAGGCGATGATCGGGTCCTCCGGGTCGGCGAACTCCAGGATGTGCAGCGACCCCCGGGTCCCCCGGTGGTATCCGGCGGAGAGGGGGATCACCTGCACGGTGATGTTCGGCAGTTCGGCCATCTTGAGCAGGTGCTGGAGCTGACCCCCCATCACGGTCCGGTCCCCGACCGGGCGCAGTAACGCCCCCTCGTCGATGATGGCGTCGAGGATCGGCGGATCGTCACCCGTGAGCCGTTGCTGGCGGTCGAGGCGCAGCTTGACCCGCTGCTCCACCTGCTCGTCGCTGAGGGTGTGCGGGCCACCGCGCATCACTCCCCGGATGTAGTCGGCGGTCTGGAGCAGGCCGGGCACCACCGACGGCTCGAAGTTCGCGATGCCGGTCGCCTCCGCCTCCAGGGCGATGAAGTCGATGGTCCGCCGGTCCAGCAGGTACGAGTAGGAGACCCACCAGCCCGGCTTGCGGGCGTCCTTGGCGAGCTGCACGGCCGCGGCGATCTCGTCGGGCCCCACCCCGTAGAGGGTGAGCAGCGCCCGCACGGTGGCCGGGCTGACCAGCGTCTGCGCGTTCTCGTAGCGGGACAGGGTGCTGCGGGTGCTGTTGATCTCGTCGGCCGCGGCCTCCAGGGTGAGGCCGGCGGCCTCCCGGTGGGTCCGCAGGGCGATGCCGAGCCGTCGGGCCCGGGCGGTCTTCGGCGCCATGCATCGATGGTCGCACATCAACGGGAGCTTGGGCATGAGAGAAGATCGATGAGAGTTGCATTCACGCGTGTCCACCTGTCAATCTGTGACGGCGTCCTCACCGCCGGTTGTCGTGGCGACGGTGGTGGTGAGCGACCGGAGGGGATGGGGCGCGCGGCGATCGGGTTTTACTCCCCCACGACCCGATCGTCGCGTGCCCCGACCGGCACACCGGACGGGGAGGAGCGGCGATGACGGTGACGGCCTGCCAGCCGGCGGACGAGGGCGGGGGGCGGGGATGACCCGGTTCCTCGTGGTCCTCACCGACGTGCGTCCCCTCGACGGCCTCTGGCGCAACGAGCGCACCAGCCCCGAGCGGCGCCGGCAGGTCGTCGGCGCGAGCAGCCGCGAGGCGGCGGACCGGATCGCCGGCGCCTTCATGGCGCTGGGCATGGTCCGCGCCGGCCGGCAACGGGTCAAGGTCATCGCGGTCGGCCGCCGGCCGCGCACCCCGGATCACCTCAACTGAACCGGGCCCGCCCCCGGATCGCGGCGACGGGGGCGGGGAGCCGGGCGGCCGGTGGCAGGTCCCGCCGCCGGCCGCCTGGCCTGACCGCCGCCCATCCGGTTACTCCCCGTATACGATCGTTGACCGGCTGCGGCCTGCTGTGCCGTCTCCCCGGGTATCCACCACCGACGCTCGCCACGCACAGTAAGGTCAAGGGGTGAGCGCCCCCGGCGAGCACGGCCAGCCGCAGTCGTGGACGAAGAGGTGACCGGAGTGACCACCCCAGGTAAGACCCGCGTGGCGATCGTCTTCGGCGGCCGCAGCCCGGAGCACGGCATCTCCTGCGTCAGCGCCGGCAGCGTGCTGGCCGCCCTCGACCCCGACGAGTTCGAGGTCGTGCCGGTCGGCATCACCCGGCAGGGCCAGTGGGTGCTGGCCAGCGGCGACCCCGGCCAGCTCGCCATCGCCGACCGCAAGCTCCCCGAGATCACCGCCGGCTCCGGCGCCGAGCTTGTGCTGCGCGCCGACCCGGCCGTGGGTGGCCTCATGGTGCTCGACCCGACCCAGGGTCCGGTGGCGCTGGCCGACGTGGACGTGGTCTTTCCGGTGCTGCACGGCGCGTACGGGGAGGACGGCACCATCCAGGGGATGCTGGAGATGGCGGACATCCCCTACGTCGGTGCGAACGTGTTCGCCTCGGCGGCCGCCATGGACAAGGAGTTCACCAAGAAGCTCTGCGCCGCCGAGGGCATCCCGGTCGGCCCGTACGTGGTGCTGCGCGCCGGGATGACGCTGACCGAGGAGGACAAGGAGCGCCTCGGCCTGCCGGTCTTCGTGAAGCCGTCCCGCGCCGGTTCGTCGTTCGGCATCACGAAGGTCGACGACTGGGCGCAGCTCGACGCGGCGGTCGCCACGGCCCGGGAGATCGACACGAAGGTGCTCGTCGAGGGCGCGATCGTGGGCCGCGAGATCGAGTGCGGCGTGCTGGAGGGCGAGGCCGGCGGCGCCCCGGAGGCGTCGGTGCTGGCCGAGGTGCGGGTGGTCTCCGGCCACGACTGGTACGACTTCGAGGCCAAGTACATCGACGACGCCTGCGAGTACGACATCCCGGCGAACCTGCCCGAGCACGTGACCCGGCAGGTGCGCGAGTACGCCACGCGCGCGTTCACCGCGCTGGACTGCTCCGGCCTGGCCCGGGCCGACTTCTTCGTCACCCCGGAGCTGGACGTCTATCTCAACGAGATCAACACCATGCCGGGCTTCACCCGACCTCGATGTTCCCGCGCATGTGGGCGGCCAGCGGGCTGGAGTATCCGAAACTGGTCAACCGGCTCATCCGCACCGCCCTGCGCCGCGCCGGCCGCTGACTCCGCGGCCGGCGCGGCGACGGTCAGGCGGAGCAGCCGGACGGTGCCGTCTTCGCGGCGGGCACCGAGGCGACCACCGCGTCGGAGATCGGCGTGACCCACTGGAGCGGCTGCTCGTACTGCTTCGGCACCCGCACCCGCACCGGGGTCTCCCGGTCGACGGTGGTCAGCACGGTGGCGTCGGCCTCCTGCACGGCATGCCAGCAGACCTTGTTCACCGACCACACCTCGTCGGTGGGCTGCACGATCGGCGGCGTGCCGCCGCAGGCAACGGTGAGCGCCGGATCGCCGTACGCGGCGTTCTGCTCGGCGCCCGCGGTGACCGGACGCTGCGCCAGGTCGCGGACGGTCGCCGGCAGCTGCGACACCAGGGCGCGGCACACCGTGGCGGGCCGCTCGGCCAGGGCCGGGGCCGGCAGCTCGACCGGCGCGCTCGACTGCGGCCGGGCGGCGGACGCCGACGGACTCGGCGCGGCGGCCGGGGAGTCCGGGGCGAGCTTGGCGAAGGTGAACCCGGCCACCGCCAGGGTGACCGGCACCGCGACGAGGGTGGCCCAGAGCGCGGCGCTGCGGGTCGACCGGTCGCGGCGCGCCGGGCGGGACTCCTCGGCGGCGGGGGAGGACGTGATCTCTTCCACTTACAGGCGCACCACCGAACACGTGAGGGTGCGGGTGATGCCGGGCACCAGCTGCACCTTGCTGACGATGAGTTTGCCGAGCTCGTCGACGGTGTTCGCCTCGGTGAGGACGACCACGTCGTAGGGCCCGGTGACGGCGTCGACGCGTACCACGCCGGCGAGGTCCGCGATCTGACCGGCCACGTCACGTGCGCGACCGACCTCCGTCTGGATGAGGATGTACGCCTGTACCACGACTCGACCTCCGTCCGTCGCCGCTTCGGCGGCCCGAAGGGTGAAACTACCCTACGGAGCGGCCCTGATCTGTCTCGGTCGCCGGGGGACCGCGGTGAGCGAGCACACGTGGGGCAGTGGTGGCGGGACTGCGGAGCTGGAAGAGCGCGACGAGGGGACGGCATGACGGTCGCGGGTGTCGGTGAGTTCGGGCTGATCGACCGGGTGACCGCCCGGTTGGCCCAGGGGGAGAGCTGCCTGCTCGGCCCCGGAGACGACGCGGCGGTGGTGGCGGCGCCGGACCGGCGGGTGGTCGCCTCCACCGACGTGCTGGTCGAGGGGCGGCACTTCCGCCGGGACTGGTCGGGGGCCCGGGACGTGGGGCACCGGGCCGCGGCGGCCAACCTGGCCGACATCGCGGCCATGGGGGCCACCCCGACCGCGCTGCTGGTCGCCCTCTGCATGCCGGCGGACCTCGACCCGGGCTGGGCCGAGGAGCTGGCCGACGGGCTGGGCGCCGAGGCGGCCCTGGTGGGCGCGAGCGTGGTGGGCGGGGACATGTCCGCCAGCCCGACGCTGACCGTCGCGGTGACCGCCCTGGGTGACCTGGCCGGCCGGCCGCCGGTGGTCCGCTCCGCGCCCGCCCCGGCGACGTGGTGGCCCTCGCCGGGCGCACCGGCTGGGCGGCCGCCGGCTACACCGTGCTGTCCCGGGGGTTCCGCACGCCCCGGCTGCTCGTGGAGGCGTTCCGCCGCCCCGAGGTGCCCTACGCCGCCGGCCCGGAGGCCGCCGCGCACGGCGCCACCGCCATGATCGACGTGTCGGACGGGCTGCTCGCCGACCTGGGGCACGTGGCGAAGGCCAGCGGGGTGGCCGTCGACCTCACCCGGGAGGCGTTCGAGGTGCCCCGGCAGATGCGCGACGCGGCGCAGGCGCTCGGCGTCGACCCGTACTCGTGGATCCTGGCCGGGGGCGACGACCACGCGCTGGCGGCGACCTTCCCGGCGGAGGCGACGCTGCCGGCGGGCTGGCGGCCGGTCGGGCGGGTGATCGAGGGAACGGGGGTGACCGTCGACGGCACGCCGTACGCGGGCCCGGCCGGCTGGGACCACTTCCGCCGGGGGGAGTGATCTGCGTCCGATGCGGGTGATCGGGCCACCGGCGGGCCGGGGACCGGCCGTACGCTTGCATCCCGTGAGTGAGATCGAGATCCGGGCGCAGCGCTTCGACGCGCCCGAGTCGCAGGCGTTGATCCGGGCGGCCCTGGCCGACCTCGGCGCGCGGTACGGCGGCAACGGCGACGACACCCCGGTCGACGCGGCCGAGTTCGAGCCGCCGGCCGGCACCTTCCTGGTGGCCTACCTCGACGGGGAGCCGGTGGGCTGCGGCGGGTGGCGCAGCCACGGCGACGACACGGCCGAGCTGAAGCGGATGTACACGGCGCCGGCGGCCCGGGGCCGGGGCGTGGCCCGAGCGGTGCTCGCCGCCGTCGAGCGGTCCGCCCGGGACCACGGCCGCAAGCGGATCATCCTGGAGTGCGGCGACAAGCAGCCCGAGGCGATCGCCATGTACACCTCGGCCGGCTACGAGCGCATCCCGAACTTCGGCTTCTACCAGGACGCGCCCGGCTGCCTCTCGTACGGCCGCACGCTCTGACCCGCGCCGTCAGCCGGCGGTGATCCGGATCTCGCCGGCGGCCTTGCGGGCGGCGCTCTCCGCGTCGGTGGGGGTGGCGCCCCAGGCCAGCAGGTGCCCGCTGCGGTGCGCCGAGGAGAGCAGCTCCGGCACCTGGTCGCCGACCTTCGCCTCGATCTGCACGTCGAGCACACCGGGCACCCGCAGGGCGGCCCGGCGGCCGTCCACCGCGGTGACCCGCCCCACCGCGGTGGACGGCCGCCGGGCCGCCCTGCGGGTGCCCGGTGTGCTCGACGTGCAGATCGAGGCGAAGGTCGGCGACCAGGTGCCGGAGCTGCTCTCCTCGGCGCACCGCAGCGGGCACCTGCTGGCCTGGGGCGCCACCCCCACCGACGCGGAGAGCGCCGCCCGCAAGGCCGCCGGCGAGATCCGGATCACCGCCGGCTGACGGCGCGGGTCAGAGCGTGCGGCCGTACGAGAGGCAGCCGGGCGCGTCCTGGTAGAAGCCGAAGTTCGGGATGCGCTCGTAGCCGGCCGAGGTGTACATGGCGATCGCCTCGGGCTGCTTGTCGCCGCACTCCAGGATGATCCGCTTGCGGCCGTGGTCCCGGGCGGACCGCTCGACGGCGGCGAGCACCGCTCGGGCCACGCCCCGGCCCCGGGCCGCCGGCGCCGTGTACATCCGCTTCAGCTCGGCCGTGTCGTCGCCGTGGCTGCGCCACCCGCCGCAGCCCACCGGCTCCCCGTCGAGGTAGGCCACCAGGAAGGTGCCGGCCGGCGGCTCGAACTCGGCCGCGTCGACCGGGGTGTCGTCGCCGTTGCCGCCGTACCGCGCGCCGAGGTCGGCCAGGGCCGCCCGGATCAACGCCTGCGACTCGGGCGCGTCGAAGCGCTGCGCCCGGATCTCGATCTCACTCACGGGATGCAAGCGTACGGCCGGTCCCCGGCCCGCCGGTGGCCCGATCACCCGCATCGGACGCAGATCACTCCCCCCGGCGGAAGTGGTCCCAGCCGGCCGGGCCCGCGTACGGCGTGCCGTCGACGGTCACCCCCGTTCCCTCGATCACCCGCCCGACCGGCCGCCAGCCCGCCGGCAGCGTCGCCTCCGCCGGGAAGGTCGCCGCCAGCGCGTGGTCGTCGCCCCCGGCCAGGATCCACGAGTACGGGTCGACGCCGAGCGCCTGCGCCGCGTCGCGCATCTGCCGGGGCACCTCGAACGCCTCCCGGGTGAGGTCGACGGCCACCCCGCTGGCCTTCGCCACGTGCCCCAGGTCGGCGAGCAGCCCGTCCGACACGTCGATCATGGCGGTGGCGCCGTGCGCGGCGGCCTCCGGGCCGGCGGCGTAGGGCACCTCGGGGCGGCGGAACGCCTCCACGAGCAGCCGGGGCGTGCGGAACCCCCGGGACAGCACGGTGTAGCCGGCGGCCGCCCAGCCGGTGCGCCCGGCGAGGGCCACCACGTCGCCGGGGCGGGCGCCGGAGCGGACCACCGGCGGCCGGCCGGCCAGGTCACCCAGGGCGGTCACCGCGACGGTCAGCGTCGGGCTGGCGGACATGTCCCCGCCCACCACGCTCGCGCCCACCAGGGCCGCCTCGGCGCCCAGCCCGTCGGCCAGCTCCTCGGCCCAGCCCGGGTCGAGGTCCGCCGGCATGCAGAGGGCGACCAGCAGCGCGGTCGGGGTGGCCCCCATGGCCGCGATGTCGGCCAGGTTGGCCGCCGCGGCCCGGTGCCCCACGTCCCGGGCCCCCGACCAGTCCCGGCGGAAGTGCCGCCCCTCGACCAGCACGTCGGTGGAGGCGACCACCCGCCGGTCCGGCGCCGCCACCACCGCCGCGTCGTCTCCGGGGCCGAGCAGGCAGCTCTCCCCCTGGGCCAACCGGGCGGTCACCCGGTCGATCAGCCCGAACTCACCGACACCCGCGACCGTCATGCCGTCCCCTCGTCGCGCTCTTCCAGCTCCGCAGTCCCGCCACCACTGCCCCACGTGTGCTCGCTCACCGCGGTCCCCCGGCGACCGAGACAGATCAGGGCCGCTCCGTAGGGTAGTTTCACCCTTCGGGCCGCCGAAGCGGCGACGGACGGAGGTCGAGTCGTGGTACAGGCGTACATCCTCATCCAGACGGAGGTCGGTCGCGCACGTGACGTGGCCGGTCAGATCGCGGACCTCGCCGGCGTGGTACGCGTCGACGCCGTCACCGGGCCCTACGACGTGGTCGTCCTCACCGAGGCGAACACCGTCGACGAGCTCGGCAAACTCATCGTCAGCAAGGTGCAGCTGGTGCCCGGCATCACCCGCACCCTCACGTGTTCGGTGGTGCGCCTGTAAGTGGAAGAGATCACGTCCTCCCCCGCCGCCGAGGAGTCCCGCCCGGCGCGCCGCGACCGGTCGACCCGCAGCGCCGCGCTCTGGGCCACCCTCGTCGCGGTGCCGGTCACCCTGGCGGTGGCCGGGTTCACCTTCGCCAAGCTCGCCCCGGACTCCCCGGCCGCCGCGCCGAGTCCGTCGGCGTCCGCCGCCCGGCCGCAGTCGAGCGCGCCGGTCGAGCTGCCGGCCCCGGCCCTGGCCGAGCGGCCCGCCACGGTGTGCCGCGCCCTGGTGTCGCAGCTGCCGGCGACCGTCCGCGACCTGGCGCAGCGTCCGGTCACCGCGGGCGCCGAGCAGAACGCCGCGTACGGCGATCCGGCGCTCACCGTTGCCTGCGGCGGCACGCCGCCGATCGTGCAGCCCACCGACGAGGTGTGGTCGGTGAACAAGGTCTGCTGGCATGCCGTGCAGGAGGCCGACGCCACCGTGCTGACCACCGTCGACCGGGAGACCCCGGTGCGGGTGCGGGTGCCGAAGCAGTACGAGCAGCCGCTCCAGTGGGTCACGCCGATCTCCGACGCGGTGGTCGCCTCGGTGCCCGCCGCGAAGACGGCACCGTCCGGCTGCTCCGCCTGACCGTCGCCGCGCCGGCCGCGGAGTCAGCGGCCGGCGCGGCGCAGGGCGGTGCGGATGAGCCGGTTGACCAGTTTCGGATACTCCAGCCCGCTGGCCGCCCACATGCGCGGGAACATCGAGGTCGGGGTGAAGCCCGGCATGGTGTTGATCTCGTTGAGATAGACGTCCAGCTCCGGGGTGACGAAGAAGTCGGCCCGGGCCAGGCCGGAGCAGTCCAGCGCGGTGAACGCGCGCGTGGCGTACTCGCGCACCTGCCGGGTCACGTGCTCGGGCAGGTTCGCCGGGATGTCGTACTCGCAGGCGTCGTCGATGTACTTGGCCTCGAAGTCGTACCAGTCGTGGCCGGAGACCACCCGCACCTCGGCCAGCACCGACGCCTCCGGGGCGCCGCCGGCCTCGCCCTCCAGCACGCCGCACTCGATCTCGCGGCCCACGATCGCGCCCTCGACGAGCACCTTCGTGTCGATCTCCCGGGCCGTGGCGACCGCCGCGTCGAGCTGCGCCCAGTCGTCGACCTTCGTGATGCCGAACGACGAACCGGCGCGGGACGGCTTCACGAAGACCGGCAGGCCGAGGCGCTCCTTGTCCTCCTCGGTCAGCGTCATCCCGGCGCGCAGCACCACGTACGGGCCGACCGGGATGCCCTCGGCGGCGCAGAGCTTCTTGGTGAACTCCTTGTCCATGGCGGCCGCCGAGGCGAACACGTTCGCACCGACGTAGGGGATGTCCGCCATCTCCAGCATCCCCTGGATGGTGCCGTCCTCCCCGTACGCGCCGTGCAGCACCGGAAAGACCACGTCCACGTCGGCCAGCGCCACCGGACCCTGGGTCGGGTCGAGCACCATGAGGCCACCCACGGCCGGGTCGGCGCGCAGCACAAGCTCGGCGCCGGAGCCGGCGGTGATCTCGGGGAGCTTGCGGTCGGCGATGGCGAGCTGGCCGGGGTCGCCGCTGGCCAGCACCCACTGGCCCTGCCGGGTGATGCCGACCGGCACGACCTCGAACTCGTCGGGGTCGAGGGCGGCCAGCACGCTGCCGGCGCTGACGCAGGAGATGCCGTGCTCCGGGCTGCGGCCGCCGAAGACGATCGCCACGCGGGTCTTACCTGGGGTGGTCACTCCGGTCACCTCTTCGTCCACGACTGCGGCTGGCCGTGCTCGCCGGGGGCGCTCACCCGCTTGACCTTACTGTGCGTGGCGAGCGTCGGTGGTGGATACCCGGGGAGACGGCACAGCAGGCCGCAGCCGGTCAACGAGTCGTATACGGGGAGTAACCGGATGGGCGGCGGTCAGGCCAGGCGGCCGGCGGCGGGACCTGCCACCGGCCGCCCGGCTCCCCGCCCCCGTCGCCGCGATCCGGGGGCGGGCCCGGTTCAGTTGAGGTGATCCGGGGTGCGCGGCCGGCGGCCGACCGCGATGACCTTGACCCGTTGCCGGCCGGCGCGGACCATGCCCAGCGCCATGAAGGCGCCGGCGATCCGGTCCGCCGCCTCGCGGCTGCTCGCGCCGACGACCTGCCGGCGCCGCTCGGGGCTGGTGCGCTCGTTGCGCCAGAGGCCGTCGAGGGGACGCACGTCGGTGAGGACCACGAGGAACCGGGTCATCCCCGCCCGCCCTCGTCCGCCGGCTGGCAGGCCGTCACCGTCATCGCCGCTCCTCCCCGTCCGGTGTGCCGGTCGGGGCACGCGACGATCGGGTCGTGGGGGAGTAAAACCCGATCGCCGCGCGCCCCATCCCCTCCGGTCGCTCACCACCACCGTCGCCACGACAACCGGCGGTGAGGACGCCGTCACAGATTGACAGGTGGACACGCGTGAATGCAACTCTCATCGATCTTCTCTCATGCCCAAGCTCCCGTTGATGTGCGACCATCGATGCATGGCGCCGAAGACCGCCCGGGCCCGACGGCTCGGCATCGCCCTGCGGACCCACCGGGAGGCCGCCGGCCTCACCCTGGAGGCCGCGGCCGACGAGATCAACAGCACCCGCAGCACCCTGTCCCGCTACGAGAACGCGCAGACGCTGGTCAGCCCGGCCACCGTGCGGGCGCTGCTCACCCTCTACGGGGTGGGGCCCGACGAGATCGCCGCGGCCGTGCAGCTCGCCAAGGACGCCCGCAAGCCGGGCTGGTGGGTCTCCTACTCGTACCTGCTGGACCGGCGGACCATCGACTTCATCGCCCTGGAGGCGGAGGCGACCGGCATCGCGAACTTCGAGCCGTCGGTGGTGCCCGGCCTGCTCCAGACCGCCGACTACATCCGGGGAGTGATGCGCGGTGGCCCGCACACCCTCAGCGACGAGCAGGTGGAGCAGCGGGTCAAGCTGCGCCTCGACCGCCAGCAACGGCTCACGGGTGACGATCCGCCGATCCTCGACGCCATCATCGACGAGGGGGCGTTACTGCGCCCGGTCGGGGACCGGACCGTGATGGGGGGTCAGCTCCAGCACCTGCTCAAGATGGCCGAACTGCCGAACATCACCGTGCAGGTGATCCCCCTCTCCGCCGGATACCACCGGGGGACCCGGGGGTCGCTGCACATCCTGGAGTTCGCCGACCCGGAGGACCCGATCATCGCCTCGGTGGAGACGGTCGCCGGGCAGATGGTGCTGGACCGGCCGGGCGACCTGCGCACCTGCACGAAGATCATGGAGCACCTGCGGACCGTGGCGCTGAGCCCGGCGGCCAGCCGGGACGAGCTGCTCCGCCTGCTGAACGAGAGGTAGGAAGCATGAACGGCACGAACAGCCACCGACGGCCGGTGACCGGCTGGCGCAAGAGCAGCCACAGCGGCGATGAGGGCGCGTGCGTCGAGATGGCGCCGCTGCCGGAGGCGGTCGCGGTCCGCGACTCCAAGGACCCGGCCGGCCCGGTGCTGGTGTTCCGCCCGGCCGCCTGGGCCGCCTTCACCGACGCCCCGCCGCGCCCCTGATCCGGCAGCCCTGATCCGCCGCCCCTGACTCGCCGGCCCTGACCCGCCGGCCCTGGTCCGCCGGGCGGCGACGCCGCGGCTCAGCCGGCGACCAGCGGGCCGGCGGCGGCCCCGCCGCGGACCGCCTCCAGCGCCGCGATGGCCACCCCGCGCGCCCCGGCCATGTCCCGGTCGGGCACCAGCGCGAAGGTCGCCACCGCGCGCTGCTCGGCGCGGAGCACGGTGTGCTCCCGCACGGTGGCCAGGAACCAGTCGCGGAACTCCGGCGCCGCCTCCACCACCCCGCCGCCCACGAAGTACGCGTGCGGGTCGGTGAAGTTGGCCGCGATGGTGAACAGCCGACCCAGCGCCATGGCCTGCTGGGTGAAGAGCTCGCGCGCCAGCGGGTCGCCCCGCTCGCCGTAGCCGCGGACGAGCTTCGCCGCCCGGGCCGGTTCCTCGGCGGCCAGCGGGTGCCCCGGGAACCGGCCCAGCCAGTACGGCAGCAGGTTGTTCGCGATGGCGGTGAGCGAGGCGACGCTCTCCACGTCGCCGGCGAAGCCGCAGGCGCACACGGGCACCGGCTGGCCCGGCCCGAGCAGCCCGTCGAGCGGGATGTGCACGTGCCCGAACTCGCCGGCCATGCCGGCCGCACCGCCGACCACCCGGCCGCTCTCGACCACGCCGCCACCGAGCCCGGTGCCCACGATCGCGGCGACCGAGGACCGGGCCATCGCGTCGGCGCCGAAATGCGTGTGGTGGGCGTAGAGGGCCGCCGCGTTGCCGTCGTTGGCGTAGACCACGGGCAGGCCGAGCCGGTGCTCCAGCGCGCTGCGCACGTCGTAGCCGCGCCAGGCGGGCTGGGAGAAGTTGGTCGAGCCGCGCGAGGAGATCACCCCGGTGGCGCTGGCCGGGCCGGGGGTGTCCAGCCCGACCGCGCGGACCAGCTCGCGGGGCACCCCGGTGAGCGCCAGCACCCCGTCCAGGGCCCGGGCGAGAGCCTCGATCGCCGCCTCCGGACCGGCCTGGACCTCGCTCGGGATCTCGACCAGCCCGTCCACCAGGAACCGGCCGTCGACCGTCAGCACGGTGGCGTTGTTGCTCGTGCCGCCGTTGTCCAGACCCACCACCACCGGCACACCCGCACTGCCCACCGCCACCGCCTCCCGCCGAGCCTGACCTGAGGCTAGTTGCCGCCGCGGGGTCCCGCCACGGTCGCGCGGCCCGCCCGGGTGGGCGGGGCCGGGCGCCTCACCCGGGGCGGCGGGCCGTGACGGCGGTGGCCTCCAGGTCGTCGTCGTGCACCACGGACGGGTCCAGGCCGGCGTCGGTGAGGATGGCGCAGAGCGCCGTGGCCTGGCCGGCGCTCACCTCCACCGCGAGGTGCCCACCGGGGGCCAGCCACTCGGCCGCGCCGGCGGCCACCCGGCGCAGCACGGCCAGCCCGTCCGCGCCGCCGTCCAGCGCCACCGGGGCCTCGTGCAGCCGCGCCTCCGGCGGCAGCATGGCCACCGCGTCGCTCGGCACGTACGGGGCGTTCGCCACCAC